>NZ_CP165645.1:0-32805 GCF_041200005.1 Leptotrichia rugosa | reverse complement strand
TGTTGGCTAAAAGTGATAAAGATATTATACGAGAACATGTTGAAGATACATTTGAAATGTGTAAATTATCTTAATTAGGAAAGGAAAAGGACTGAAAATATTTAATAAAAATATAAAAGAAATTAATTTTAGAAGGAAGAAAAATGAAAGAATTATCAACACAAGAATACAATGAATTGTATAAAAAGTATTTTAAGGAAATTTTTAGTAAACCTATGAAAGATTTAGGTTTTAAGAAAAAAGGGACAGGGAAATTTTGTAGATTAAATAAATTAGGATTATTTGAATACATTGGTTTTTTTAGATATTACCAAAAGTTACGATTAGAATATGCAATAATACCAATATATAGTAATATGATGAAGAACTCTATTGGAAATGGGGGAGATACAAATTTTGTAGATTTGGATTCAGAAGAGAAAATGGAAAAAGGAATGAAAGAAATTTTAAATGAAATAGAAAATAGTATTATTCCTTGGTTTCAGAAATATGAAAGGGTATGTAAAAATTTTTACACACCCAATAACTTAGATAGCATATTTCTTAAACCAGTTTTCAAAATGATTAAAATTGTTAAATTTAAAATACTGTATGTGTCCATCATCAACATTTTTTAATGTTACAATCAGCTGTTCTTTGGACTCTTTAAAATTAGTAATGTTCAAATAGTTGTATCTGTCGAAAATTTTGTCAAAAATTTTAATTTTTCTGTTTATGTAAGCATTTGCTTGTGCATAGTCAAATGTTTTTAAATTGTTTTCAAAAAGGATTTTAGCTAAATCTTTGGCTTCATCTGTTTTCTGTTTCTTGTTAGATTTTTTAAATCTAAATTCAAATCCAGATACTCGACTTCTTCCTCGTCCTAATCCTTTTTTATATTTTTTAATTATTTTCAAGTTATAGTTTTCTCCTAATTCATTCATTATAGGCTTAAAAACTTTTTTATCAATTGTATCTATTTTGTAGTTTAAAGGAATGTCCATAAGATATTTAAATTCTTCAATATCAACAATCCAAATTCCAGTATATCGAAATTGCTTCATTCTTCGATAAAATTCTTTTGTATAGGTTGATTTAAAATTTACAAACTCATCTAATTCAAATCTTGTAAAATCAGAAGTTAATTCATTTAAAATATATTTAAATTCTTCATTTATCCCAATAGTTATTATTTGCTTTTCTACATTAATCGTGTACTTTGTAAATAAAACAAACCTAGTCCATTCAATATCATCCCCTATTCTAATATGACATTCTAAAAGTTTTGAATACGACTTATCCAATGTATTTACAAAAGATTTCATATCATCATAAGGAAATTTCGTCAAATGTTTCAAATACCGAAAATCAAATTCAATATACTTTAGTCCCTGCTCCCTAATTCTACTGCAAATTGCCATTAATAAATTAATTTCTACTGAATTAAATTTTCTTAATGCTACAGTATTCATATCGTTATTAAATTTCACAACTTCATTAGCCATAAAATATCTTCCTTTCGTCTTTTTTTATATTATATCTCCAAAAATAATATATTTCAAGTACTAGTTCTTTTAAATTGTTATTTTTTATTATTTTAGTACTTTTTAAATATTATTTTGGTACTTCTTATTTATTATTTTAGTACTTTTTATTCATCAATTTTATATTATTTTGGTACTTTTTATTATTGTTTTGGTACTTTTTAATAATACTATAAACTAGTATTCATAAGGGTTACAGAGTACCTAAAAGGTATAAAAAAGGTATAAATATAAAAAGGTATAATAAAAGGAAACTAAAAACTAAAAAAATTATTTCAAATAAAAAATTTTGAAAATTGTAATTAATTTAAAAAATATTATTAAAAATATTGACAAAATTATTTCAAATGATATAATTATTATATAAAATGAAAGGAATTGATGTTATATGGAAAAAGCAGTTGTTAATTTCAGAATAGACAAGACTACTAAGAAAGAAATGGAAGAAATTTGTGAAGATATAGGAATTTCTATAGGGACAGCATTTAATATTTTCGCAAAAAAATTGATTCGTGAAAGAAGAATACCATTTGAGTTAGATTCAGACCCTTTTTACAGTAAAAAAAACATTGAAAGATTAAAAAAATCTATTGAGCAAATGGAAAAAACTGGTGGAACTATTCATGAGGTTGATTATGATTAAATCATGGAGTGATGAAGCATGGGAAGAATTTGAATATTGGGCAAAAAATGATAAGAAGATTTTTAAGAGAATATTGGAACTTATAAAAGATATTGATAGAAATGGATATACAGGAATTGGGAAGCCAGAAGCTCTGAAATATGATTTGAGCGGTTATTGGAGCAGAAGAATAGATGCTGGAAACAGAATTGTTTATAAAATTGAAGATGGGATTATAAAAATTGTTCAATGCGGCTCTCATTATAGGGATAAATAAAAGACAATCTGTAATGAAATTATGAATTTCTAAAAATGGAAAAATATAGACAAAAGAAAAGTAGGATTCAATAATGGCGAGTTTGACAGAAGCTGGCATGAAGAAATAGGTTCAATAGCTAATGAAGTTACAAAAGATGAACATCATTCTACGAATGTTAATGTTGAGAGCCAGACTATTGAGTATGCTACTAATCCAGCTAAACTGAAAGAAGATTTGAATAAGGCTAAAGATGAAATAAAGGATGTTACAAAGGCTCTTGATAATTCAATCCATGATCCAGGAGATGACAACAGAAATTTCTTTGGACAGTTAAGAGAAACTAGACTTTCTGAAACAGTCAATAATATTGCTGGAGAGAGATTGAAAGTTGCACAAACAAGAAAAGAAATAGCAAGTGCCTTTGAAGAGGCTTACTCTGATTTGGGATATAAAAATGTAAGAGTAATTTTTACAACACCTGAACATGCTAGTCAATTAATTGATGAAAATGGAAAACCAAAGGCTGGAACAGCTTATATAAATAAAAAAACAGGTGAAAAAACAATATTTATCAATGAAAATGCTGATGAAAATCAAACAAAAACAGGACTTATTGGAGTAATTGCTGAAGAAGGAAGCCATATTATAAATGGAGTTGAAGGAAGACAAATAGAAACAGGAACTGAAGAAAAAGGACTTGAAAGTACAGGAAGAGCAACTAATGAATATTTCCAAGAAAAATATAAAGATGATACTGACAAGTTAATAATTCATAAATCTGATGGGATTGACTATTCTGGTGTTGATTTTGGGGAGAATGTAGGGGATAGAGAAATTATTGATGATGATTATGATCAAAATTCTCGAAGATTTGCAATATTAATAGTTTCATTAAAATTGAAAAAGCAACGTTCAGAAATAGGACCTTCTTATAATAAACAAATAGAATCTATCATGAAACAAATAGAACAAGCTGGTATAAAATTTGGAGGAAAATATAAAATTTACGATAATAGAACTATAGAAATTGTAAGTTTAAGAAGTTATGATGATTTGATAGCAGTTTCTAAAATTTTTTCAAATAACGGAATCAAATTAGTTATGTCAGATATTTATACAGCTGCGAATATGCAAAAGAATAGCAACCAACCAATAAAAATTGACCTTAGACAATCCAATTGGACGGCAGAAATAATTCCAACAATAACTGGAGTTCTTTTAAATGGACGAGTAGGAAAGAATAACAATAATAAGCCAAAATCTAATCCACAAAAAAATTCTAATGCAAATAATAGTACTAAAAAACAGCCTGAATTAAATGTAGATAGACAAGGGAAACATGATCCTAGTCATAGAAATTATAAAAATGGAAAAGGTGAATTGAAGATAGAAGATGCTAGAAAAATTCTAAAAGAATATAGTGGAAAAGGAACTAAAATAAATGGTGGGCAAAAAGAAATAATTGATACGAAGGGTAAATATAGAGGTATTTATAAAGATCAAACTGGTAAAAGTATGCCTACTTCAAGATTTACTATACATTATGATTCTAAAGGAAGAGCTCATATTGTTCCAGCACATCCTACAGGGAAATAATTTTCTTGGTAGATAAAAAAATTATAGAAAGGGATTTGATACAAGATATGGAAAATTTTAATAATACAATTGATTTAACTTTTGATGATTTATCAGATTTTTTAGGCAATTATATTAGGTATGCTGATCAGGAAAAAAAAATTTTAAAATTTTTTTGGTTAGAAGATGACTTAGAATTAGATGGATACTGGGTAGATTACATACAAGATAATGTTAGTTCTGAGATTGAATATTTATCAGAATTTCTTTGTAATGATGGAAATTTTAAAAATAAAGAGGAAGTTTTATATGATTCTAATTCCTATAAATTAGAAGGATTAAATAGAATCGAAACTAAAAAACTATATGTTATAAATAAAACAATTTTTTTTGATGTTTCAATATACGATTATCCAGATTTAATAAAAAATGAAGATGATATTGTGATTTGGGATTCTTCAAAGAAAAATTTTAAATATAAAAATATAATAGATAAAATTAGGTTAGCTCGAAAAAAATATCAAAAAAAAATAGTAAGTAAAAGTAAAATTACATGTTTATTATAATAATTGTTGTTGTAAAAAGCAACAACGTGGCAAATATTCAGAAATAAGCTGTAGAACTTCATAACAGCTACAGCTCAAGCAGTTCAAGCATAGGAATAAGTGCAAATGGAGTTCCTAGTTCTTTAAATGTAGATGGAAGCAGAACAAATGGAAGTAGAGCATTTGTAGATAATCAAAGCAGCTTTATTGTTGGAGAGGGAAGTAATCTTCATGTTGGAACAGTTGAAAATACTGGAGCAATTATTGGAAAACAGAGTGAAAATGGTACTACATTTAAAGTTGATAAGTATGTTGGCCATGATATTCAAAACTATGATACAATGACAACAACAGGAGTTTCATTAGGAACTTCATTAGGAAAGTCTCCTAGAGTTACAAACATTGGATTTAATCAAGAGGATAGGGATAAACAGGGAGTAACTAGAAATACAGTAGTTGGAAATGTAGAAATAGGCAAAGCTTCTGGAAATCCAATAAATAGGGATGTTACAAAAGCTAATGAAGTTACAAAAGATGAACATCATTCTACAAATGTTAATGTTGAGAGCCAGACTATTGAGTATGCTACTAATCCTGATAAACTGAAAGAAGATTTGAATAAGGCTAAAGATGAAATAAAGGATGTTACAAAGGCTCTTGATAATTCAATCCATGATCCAGGAGATGACAACAGAAATTTCTTTGGACAGTTGAGAGAAACTAGACTTTCTGAGACTGTAGAGAATATCGCTGGAGAGAGATTGAAAGTTGCACAAACAAGAAAAGAAATAGCAAGTGCCTTTGAAGAGGCTTACTCTGATTTGGGATATAAAAATGTAAGAGTAATCTTTACAACACCTGAACATGCTAGTCAATTGATTGATGAAAATGGAAAACCAAAGGCTGGAACGGCTTATATAAATAAAAAAACAGGTGAAAAAACAATATTTATCAATGAAAATGCTGAGGAAAATCAAACAAAAACAGGACTTATTGGAGTAATTGCAGAAGAAGGAAGCCATATTATAAATGGAGTTGAAGGAAGACAAATAGAAACAGGAACTGAAGAAAAAGGACTTGAAAGTACAGGAAGAGCAACTAATGAATATTTCCAAGAAAAATATAAAGATGATGCTGACAAGTTAATAATTCATAAATCTGATGGGATTGACTATTCTGGTGTTGATTTTGGGGAGAATGTAGGGGATAAAATAAAAGTTTATTATGCTTTTGGAACACTTGAAGCAGGGTATTTAATTGTTGGAAAATTTACTGCGATAGTCGGATATGCTGTTGGAGATAAAGGAGCACCACAATATTTTATAACATTTTCAGGTGGTGGTGGTTTAGGGTTAGGAACAGGAGGATCAGTAGGAGGTGGATTTACTTATTTAGAAAATAAAAATGATGCCAAAGAATTAGAAGGTAAAGGAAACTCAGTAGGTTTGAATTTTACAGGAACTATAGGAGCATCAGTTTCAGCTGAATTTCCTGATGATGTAAGTATGGCTGGAATTTCAGCTAGTGGTGGTACAGGTGGTGGTGCGGCAGCAAGTGTAACATATCAACGGGGACGGACTTATATTGGTACAGATTTACAAAAATTATTTAATAGATTTCCTTTCATTCCAAAAGGAATAAAGAATAAATTAAGTACAGAATTTAGAAAAGCAAAAGAAGAAAGGAAGTAAAAAATGAAAATAAAATTTAAATTATTTGATTTTAATAAAAATGATATGACAATGATTTTTATTGTGTTTATTTATGTCATGATTTATAGTTTATTTGTAGAAAAAAATGACTTTAGATTTTTAATTTATTCTATGTCTATATTTTTGATATTACGTTTTTTCTTAATTGTCTATTTAAAAAAAAAAATTGAAATTTTAATATTGGAAGACAAAATAAAAATAAAAAGTTTTTTTTATAAAAAAGATATACTGTATTCAAATATAAAAAATTTAGTAATTAGAAAAAATTATTTAGGTTCATATGATATAATAATAAATTTTAATGATTCAAAAAATATGTTTAAATATCTAAGTAATTATATATTTAATATATCAATTAGAAAAAATGATGGATATTCATTCATTATTTGTGATGTAAAAAATATTTGTGAAATAGAAAATTACATATTAAAAAAGATGAACTGTTATGAACTTAAAAAAAACATATATATATATAAGATATTCCTTGTTTGATTCATTTGCATATATATTAATTGTTATTTTTTCTATATTATATATATTAAATTTAAGTCTTTCAAATATTCTATTGAAATATCTAGTATATTATTTGATATTTATAAATATAAAATTTTTTAAAAAGAAATTTTATATGAATAAGATTAATTGTAGTATAATAAAAATAAGTGATAAAAAAAATAGATGTTATGTTTTTGAAGGATATAATGAAACAGAAAAAGAAATAAAGATAAATTATGGTTTAAAAATAAATTTTAATTACTATTATTTATCATTTTATATGTTTCCAATAAAATACAAAAAAGTTAAATAAATAATGGAGTGTTTCCAAAATTTTGGATTATTAAAAATTAAATCAATATTCTATTTTTAAATATTTTTTAAATAATCGTTGTTGTAAAAGACAGCGGTTATTTTTTTCTACATCGTATATAATCTGAATATTTAAAACAACTTTTTACCCAATAAATTTTATAAAAATATTTGTTTAATTTATTAAATTATTTCCTTTTTATTATACCATTTTTATATATTATCTTTTTATATACCTTTTTACCTTCTCGCAAACATGTATAATTACTGCTTTTAAATATGCTAAAAAACAAGTTTTTCAGTAAATAAAGACAAGTAAATCAGTAGATTTAAAACTAGAAAATCAGTAAATAAAAACTAGGTTTTCAGTAGAGTATAAACAAGGACTTGTTATTATTTTGGGTTAATGATATAATAAGAAAAAAGGAGGTTTTTATGAATGAAGTTGTAAAATACAATAATAATTTTAATAACATAAGTCTTCGTAATTTTAATGCCAATGAACTTGATATTTTAATGGCAATTTGTAGTAGAATGAAAGAAAAAGGTGAAAAGGAGATAACTTTTCATTTTGATAAGCTGAAAAAACTTGTTAATTATTCTGATAATACATCAGCAACTTTTATAAAAGATCTTGAAAGCACTTATGATAAATTAATCAGTATTAAGCTGAAAGTTGGAGATGAAAGACGCTTTATAAAATTTGTGCTGTTTACTCGATATTCAGTTGATGTGGACGAAAAGACAGTTGAGATAGCAGTTAATAAAGAATTTGCTTGGGTTCTAAATGAATTGAATGTTACTTTTACAGCATTTGAATTAAAAGAGTTTATCAGTTTAAAATCAAGTTATGCAAAAGAATTTTATCGAAGAATGAAACAGTTTAAGTCTACTGGAAAATGGAATATATCACTTGAAGATTTTAAAAGAATAATGGATGTTCCTGTGAACTATAGAATGTGTGATATTGATGTTTGGATTTTAAAGCCAATACAAAAAGAACTTGGGGATAAGTTTAAATTAAAAGTCAAAAAAATATATAGTAAGAAATCACGAGGACGTCCAAGCGTTTCAGGATTTGAATTTACTTTTTCAAAAGAAAAATATCAGCCTGAAGAAATTTCTAAAACAAAAAACAGAAAAGAAATAAAGACACCTGCTGACTTTTTCATTCACAGAAAAGTCAGAATGATGGACGGAGTAACTGGAATGTTTAACACCTTGACAATAAAGTCAATAAATGAACAGAAGAATGGCATGGTAGTTGTTAAAATTCAGAATGTTGATGATTTTTATGAACAGAATTTTAACTTTAACAACATGGAACATTTTGAGAACTGGTTCAGGAAATATGTAATTTAAAAAGTTCAAAAATGATAAATACTTGCATTTATTTTGATTGCAATTTTTTATTACTTTGGTACTTTTTAATATTATAAATCAATAACAAAAAAGGCTATTTTATAAAACTAACTTTATAAAACAGCCTCAGCATCAACTATTGTAAATATTTTTTCTATGACCTACTTCTAGTGCTAATATTACTAAATTTTCATCTTGAATATTTACAATAACTCTGTAATCTCCTATTCTGTATCTCCATTGTCCTTTTCTATTTGCTTTCAACATTTTTCCTTTACTACGTGGATCTTCAGCAATATTCTCTAAATAAATTTTTATTCTTTTTTTTAAAAATTCATCTAGTTTACTAAAGTCTTTTGCAAAATGTGGAGTTGGGATTATTTTATATTTTACAGTTCTTCCCATTTTAAAACTTCTCCTCCATTTTTCAAATAGCTTTCATATTCTGATAATCTTAAATCTGCTATTTTGGCATCATATTCATCTTCCAGTGAGTCAAACACTTTTGATTTTATTAACTCTGACAATGTAACACCTTCAAATTGTGCCATACTTTGCAAAAATTTTTTTTCCATATCAGACACTTTTAAACTTATAGAAGCCATAATACTCACTCCTTATATTTTATTTTTTTGGTAATACCATTATACTACTTTTTAAATTTTTGTCAATAATTTTTTACCTCAAATTCATTTGTCATTATCAAAAAAGAATCCGGAGCTAAAATTTTAGGAACAATGGCAGGTTATCTTGGAGGATCATATTTGGCTTCTGGAATAAGAAAAGGTGCATCTAAGGGTGCAGGAGCAGTTATTAACACTTTTAAACCCAAGAATCCTGTTACACGAACAACAACCACAGAGAGTAGAGCTACAAGAAAAGGAGCGACAGTTCTTGAAGAAGGATCTGAATCTATAGGAAATATTAATAATAGGACTCATAGCAGTTTAAATAATTTACATAGATCTACAGGGGAAAAAAGTTACACATTAAATTCTGAAAAATCAAATTGGAAACTTAAACCAGAAATTCCAAGAACAGCAGTAAAAAATTCTGAAGGTAATTATACATTAGGTAGAGGTAATGAGTGGAATTTTAATACTAAGTATAAGACTCCTTATATTGGAACTGGAAATAAAAGAAAAGAACTCATATCTTCTAGTTCATCTAAATTATACAGTGTTGTTCCTGAAATGCATGAATTAGATAAGGGAAGATATACTTTTAGACCAAATGAAACTGGATATGTGAAGAATCCAACAGCACAGAATATAACAAATTATATAAATAATACAAATTATTTAGGAACAGGTGGGAAAAAAGGTTCGTTAAACGGATTATACATGTATGTTGTAGATGCCAATAATAATATTATAATTGGAAATCGCGCAATTGGACAGGTTTCTGGTGTTGAAGCAGGAAAAGGATTGCCTCACCCAACTCTAATAGGAGGTTTTGAACCTAAAGTACAAGGTGCTGGAATTGTAACTATTCAAGGTGAGAAAATAATCAAAGTGGATAATGCCAGTGGACATTTTAGACCTGATTCAAGTTCATTAGGTAAAGTTGAAAAATTATTTTTAAATAAAGTCCCAGATAAATATTATGATAGAAAATTTGAGGGATTTGTTCCCTATGAAAAGGAATGAAATAAATGAAACAAAATTATTTAGGAACTTATGGTGTTTTAAAGGGTTCTTATATGGAATCAAGATTAAAATATTATGATTTTGAGAGTACAAAAAAAGCATACGGAGATCCAACTTCTACAATATTAAAGTGTGTAAGAGATGATGAGAATGAAGAATACATACTAGTAGAATTATTAACAACCAATGAAAAAATGAGAATAAAAAGAGAAGGATATGAACTGACAAGTAAACCAAAATTTGATATAGGTGATAAAGTTAAATTAATTAAATATCCTGATAAAAAAGCAACTGTTAGAAAAATTTATTGGCATGATAAAGATAAAAGAATTTATTATCTTCTTGATGTTGAAAATGATAAAAGAAAAAGTGCAAGCAGATATTATGAAGATGAAAATAAGTTTGAAAAAATATAAGTAATACTATTTCCCATTTAAAAAGTGAATATTTGTTTTAATTATTTGAAAATAAATATTAGGTTTAATCTGCTAAAAAGATTTATAATATATTCGTTATTCAAATGGGGTTTAGTATAAAATAAGGGATAGTCCAAAATTTTATGTAAACTCAAAATATAATTATGGTACAGGATGGTATTTTTATCATCCTGTTTTTAAATTCTTCGGGAGCACAAATTTTTTATATAAATTCCTAAAATTATAAATGGACACTCCCTTTTTTTATTTATCTTTCCAAAAATTTTGAAATTAAATCTTTAACTTTTTCACTAAATTCTTTACTTAAAAAATAGTCTTTTACTTCTTTCTGAATGCTGGAAAGTCTAGTTGCAGATTCCATAATTTTAGTAACAGGATTTTCTTTTCCTGAACTTAATTTCTTTATATTTTTTTCTTCTAATTTAAATTGCTTCTCAAATTCAAAATATTGTTTTTTTAAAGTCAGCTCTTCTTCAAAATTTAACAATTCTTCAAAGTTAATTACTGGATAAAACTTATTTTTATACATTCCATAAAGATAAGATTTCTGATTAAATTTCTTAGATTTTGGATTACTTTTTTCTTCCATAGTTATTACTCCTTTTTCTATATTTATTTATAAAATTTCTTATTTAATTTTGTAAAAAATAATATTTTTTAGCTCTCTGCAAGAGCGAGTCAACCAACAAATGATATGCCGATTTTTCGGTAATGTCATTTTTGGTGTAACAAGCTACAACTTACTTTGTAAGTTGTAGAAAGATTAATTCTGAATTTGACTAATCTATATTAAATATAATATAATAAAAATATAAATAAATCAAGTATCAAAGGAGAAATTTTTTTATGGAAAAAGCACATAACCTTATTAATATAAAAAAGTCAAAAATGTCAAATTATACTTCAATTATTGACCACATTTTCAGAAAACATAGGCAGTATAAAAATCAAAATATTAATTCTGAAAAGACTGAATTAAATACAATAATTTTAGATAAATTTGGATATAAAAATGGTAATTTTGAATTATCAGAATACTTTAAAAAAAATAAAATTAAGACCAAAAAAGATAGCGTTGTTCTAGTCAATTTTCTTTGCAACCTTGATGAAAAAATTTTTGAAAATATGGGTCAGGAAGAGATGACAGAAGTGTTCAAAAAAAATTTAAAGTGGCTAGAAAAAGAATACCCAAAAATGAATTTTATTTCTGCCGTAATTCATTACGATGAGAAAAAACCGCATATGCATGTCTGTGCAATTCCTTTAGCAGTTAAGGAAAAAAAACTTACTCAAAGAGAAGTTTTAAAAGAGCTTACAAAATTAAATTTAAGCGATAAAAAAAGTGATAAAGAGTTTATAAAAAAATTTCAGAATGAGCATAAGTATACAGCAACTACGCTTTCGGCAAAAAAATATTTTGATGGGAAAAGTTCGCTTTATGAACTTCAAAATAAATGGTTTGAATATCAAAAAGAATTGTTCAAGGACAAAAATATTGAAATTTTGAGAAGAAAACACGAAGGAAGAAGATATATTAAAAATATTGAGGTCTTTAAAGCTGAAGCACAAAAAGTTGCCGATGAAATGACCGAAGAACTCAAAATTGAGGACATACAAATTCCTGAAGCAAAAGTTTCACTTGAATATCCTAAAATTCATCAGGAAAAACCCTTTTGGGGAGCAAAAAAAGAATATGTACTAAAACAAGATTTTGATAACTATTTAAAAAATCTGGATGAATATTTTTTGAAACATAACGAAAATGTAAATAACTTAACAAAAGAATACAACAGTTCAAAAAACAATATAATTAGCGGCTTTATATACAACCAAAGCGGAGAAAAGGCAAGAAGCGACTATGAGCTTACAATGACTAAAAAAAAGCTTGAAAACATAAAAGAAAAGGGAGAAGTGTACCATTTTATCGACAGCAAGTCAAAAAAATTGGAAGAAGGATTTGATAACGTTATTTCTCAAAAGCTTCAAAAGATTGGAAAAATAGATGAAGAAATAGATGAAAGGCAGAAAGAACTTGAAAAAAATGACAAGTTCATAAAATCTCAAGAAGAAAAAATAAAAGACAATAATTTAATTATTGAGCCAATTATAAAAAAAGGCAAGGAAGAATGGGAAAAAGAAAAAGTTCAGCTAAGACAAAATTTTGATAAAAAAATTGATACTGAATACAGAGAAGTTGTAAGGGAAGCTAGAAAGTATATAGCTGATGGACAAGATGCAAAAGAATTTCTGGAACAGAATCAAGAAACTATAGATGCCATAAAAGATTACAAGTTAAATTATAAGGCAAAACAGCAGGAGTTAAAGGATTTAGAGCCAAATTTTAAAAAAAATATCAGAAACGAAATTGAAACTGAATTTAAAATCAAAGAAGACAGCTTGAAAAAATCTCAGGAAAAAATTTCTGAAAAAGAAAAAACTCTTGAAAAAGAGTCGCTTGACTTAAATGCCAGAAAAGAGAAAATTACTCAAAGAGAAAACGGACTAAACACAAGAGAAGAAAAACTGCACCAAAGAGAACTAAACATTGAACCAAGAGAAAACGCATTAAACAAGCTATCTCAAGAATTAAGCAGAAAAGATGACAGATTGCAGAAAAAGGAGCAGGAAATTGACAAACAAATAGATCGAATGAAAGCTATTACAGAAAAATCTCTTGAAAGAGAAAAGCAACTTGCAATCAGGGAGCAGAAAGTAGGAAGAACGGAGAATAAAATATTTCTTAGTCAGGATGAAGAAATAAGCAATTACTTTTTTAACATTTTTGAGCTTAAGGCACAAATAGAAAGTTATGATGACATAACCGCTCAAATTGAAGAAAAAAACAAGATAAATTCTGTAAAACAAAATAAAATATCTAATAAAATAAAAGATTTCATTTCAAATTTAAGCGTTTTATTCTATCAGGGATTCTATGAACTTGTGGATTTTTTTAAAATAAAAGTAAAAAATTTTTCTGCAAACAAACAGATTGAAAAGAAAATACCTGAAAATGATGAAATATTTTTTGATTTAGTAGAAGATTACAAGAACTGTGAAAAAGAGGAAAAAATTGGAAAATTAAGAAGAGAACAGGACAAAGGCTTCAGCAGATAATAAAATTTATAATATATTTGCCAAAAGATTTTAAAAAATTTTATTTTTTTTAGTGGAGCAATATTCCAGGAGGTCATATGAAGCAATATAAAGGCTCATATTCAACGAGAATTAAGTTTTTGATATAAAAGGTCAAGTAGAAGGGAAAAGGCTCTTAAAACTAAAATTTGAGCGTCTGAGACATATTCGGCATATTTATTATTGATTCCACCATTTATACACAGTCATTTTTGACAATCCGGTGTCCCTGATGCACTGAGCCTTTTTTCCATCAGGATTATTTTTTCTCCATTCTTTCACTTGATTTTCTTTTGTGCCACTTCCTTTAGGTCGACCTCCCTCATTAACATATTCTCCCATTTTTTTCCTTATTTTTTTTATCTCTTTTAATAATTCTAAATGTGCTTTCTGTTTTCTTCCATTTCTTTTATTTTTAGGAATGTCAACATTAGTCAGTTTTGCTATCGTATCTCTAGGAAATGTAAAATAATTATCATGATAACAATTTAAAGCAGCCACAATATCATCAATTTCAAAATGATTATCTGCCTCCTCAGTTCTGTTATCTAAAATTTCCAGAAATCCAAAAGCATCCTTTTCTAACTCTTCATAGCTTATCCCACACTTCTTAGCATAAATTGCCAGAGCCATAATCCCAAAATATCTATGACCTGCACCTATTTTCTCAATAATTTTCATTTTCCACCAGTCATACAAGGCTCTCTTAACTATCCATTTTCTTTCCCTTGCCGGTTCTTTATTTATAATCCTTCTCTCATACCAGTCTGGAAAATTTTTTTTGTAATATTCTAATTTTTTAGATTTTTTCTTATCTTTCTGTGGAAATTTTAAACTGACATCAAATTTACAAAACGGAATACTCGCTTTTAATTCTTCCAAATTCGTTTTTTTGCCTACTTTAAAAGCTCTCACAGGATATTCTTTTCCTAATTTGCTCCAAGATCCAACAGTCCTAAATCCTTGCAGAACTCCAGTCATATCCTTTTCTTTTTTAGAGCTTGTATAATCGTTCCAGATTCTATCAATCAGAAGCTCTTTAAATTGAGTTAAAGTTTTTTGATAATGCCGATATAACGGCAACGGTTCATCAAGAAAATAATATAGATGAAGTCCACGACCGCTATTTACAATGTATGTAGGATTAGGCAAAAGCTTATTTTTAATTTGAAACAGCAGATCTCTAATATTATTTTCCCTTACATAATCCAAATCAATGACGAAAGCAAAAAGAAATCTGGCATTTTTAGAAACCCTATTCTTTCCAAAATAATTAACAGGAGCTATTAAGCCAAAGGAAACATCTGTAACATATTTTATTCCTTCCAGATCATCAGTGATAACAAAACTTTTACTTCTTTTCTTTGCTTTACTAATTTGAATACCAATTACATTGCCCTTAATACTATGATTTTCATCTAGGTGCTCTCCCTTTTTCTGCAAACTACCTTCAGGAAATAAATCCCTATAAAAAGTAAAAGGATCAACTTCCTTGAATCCCCTATCCTTCAAAAACTTATTCTTATAACCATACAAACGAATCCAGTCTTCAACTGAACCTAATTCATAAGGACTAATCCTAACTAAATTATCTTCAGACATAAGAACACCCTCCCTTAACAAATAAATACTTAAATAATAAAAAATAAAAAACCGTAAAGGGGGACTACCCCTTTAAATCCCCCTCCCCTTGACGCTTTATATTATCAATGAGTTTTTTATACCTTTTTTCAATTATACAAAATTTCCCATATTTTTTCAAGAAAAAAATTGAAGTGTCTCTAAAATTTGAAAACTAAAAAAATGAACTTGTTAAATAAATATTCTTATATTTGGGTAAAAAGTTGTTTTAAATATTTAAAATATATATTATATTTGAATTTTATGATAGAGAAAATTAATTTCCTGTTTGATTATCCAAAATTTCAGGTACACTCCAATTTTTTAATTCTTATTTACCTAAAATAAACAAATATAAATCTAGTCTCTGATTTAAATATCTAGCAAATAAATCTGACATCGCTGATATATTGTGCTTTGTATGATATTCATCAAAAGCTTCATAATATTTCAGTCGATCAGTAAATTTAATGTCTATCGGTGGATATCCTTCTTTCATAAGTTCCAAATTTATTAGTAACCTTCCAGTTCTTCCATTTCCATCAATAAAAGGATGAATACCTTCAAATTCTATATGAAAACGGGCAAGCTTAGTTACAATGTCTTCCTTGCTATTTTTATATTGTTCTAATAATTCTTCCATTTTCGGAATAATTAGATATGGTTGTATGGGTTCGTGAGCTGCACCCATGATTCTAACAGGAACTCTCCTATATATTCCTCTATCTTCTTTCTTATCAGCCAATACCAAATAATGAATATCCTTAATTACTTTTTCAGATATTTCAACATTTTCACTAACAAGTTTTCTTACATATTCAAATGCTTCTTTGTGTCCAATTACTTCCAAATGCTCCTTTAATGATTTTTGGTCAATGGTAAGCCCTCTAAGAACCATGTCCGTTTCACGCAAAGTTAAAGTATTCCCCTCGATTGCATTTGAATTATAGGTATATTCTGTAAGAAATTCTTCATTTAATCTTTCCAATTCACCTTCTGTTAAAGGTCTTCTTGCTTTAAGATCGACTAATTTTTTTTCTAATACGGGAATAAGCGATTTTGTAGTTTTATATCTTTTATCAGTTGGCTTCGTTGCATCATACGGTATTTTCCAAGCTCTTCCTTCTTGATATGCACCAGGTATTTTCCCTTCAAAGCATAAAATTCTTACTCTTCTATCAGATATACCCCATTTTTCAGCAGCCTGTTTAACTGTGATGTACATAAATTATCTCTCCAATTTCTCACAATATACTATTTTATCGGAACAATATCGATACTATCGGAATGAAGTATTCCAATTATCGGAATAATACTGCCCTTTGAAAAAATTACCAAAAAATTTTAAGTTAAAGATTTAATTTGCTCCTCAATATCTCTAATTTCTTCTCTTATCTTTTTTATCAAGTGTTGCCTTTTTACTTTTTCTCTCGTTAAAAAAATTCTTCTTTCTTCCACATCTGATAACTTTACTGCTTCTTTCTGTTCTTCAATTTCTTTTAATTTTAAACTTGGATTATCTGATTTTATTACTTCTATAACTTCAGTTTCTTGAAAGTTTTCTTTTTTATACCCCGTTAAAGTTTTTACAGTTCTGTTAGGTAATGTTAAAACCTTCTCTGGTTCTTCAAGTCCCTTAGCTTGATATTCTAGATATAATGAATATTTTCTTATTGCTACATTTGCACTGTCTCTATCTATACCTAATTTTTCTATCCATTTTCCAAATGACCCATTTCCTTTATTTGAAAAAATTTGATTGGCTTCAAATATTGCTTTTGAATATTTAAAAATATGTTCCATTGACTTTTCTTTATGAAATGTTATGTCGTTTTCATATTTTATAAGTTCTTCTTTTTCTGTTCCTGATATATCAAGCTCTTCATAATCTATATTATAAATACTTTCAATTTTTGCTACTGCTGGAACTTTCTTACTATTGATTTTACTAATATCTAAATTAAATTTTTTACTCATTTTATCCCTTCTTTTCTTATTATTTCTTTTGCTAGATTAGTATAATCTTTTGCTCCATTTGCATTTTTTGAATAATCGAATATTGATTGATGTGTAACAATACATTCCGATAAAGCCACATTTTTTCTTATTATACTTTTTAGCAGATAATCTTTGTATTCTTCTTTCAACTGTTCCTGTATTTGTTCTGACAATGCTGTTTTCTCTTTCCTGATTAATATAATCCCTGATATATCTTTTCCCAATCCTTTTGTAAAATTAATCGTAGCATTAAGTCCTAAAAGTTCATTTATTCCAGGTAATATTACAGGATAAACACTCGAAGTGTAAATTGCTGAAGTCGTATAAGCATTAAATGCTGGAGCTGTATCAAATATTATAACATCGTAATTTTCTGATAAATTTTCTAAAAAATTATTCAGTAGTTGATAATAGTACGGTCCTTGATTTTTTAATTTTTCCATATCTTTTTCTGCTTCAGTACCTACACTTACTAAATATAAATTTTTATTTAACATTTCTGGCTGAAAGTCATTTGTTCTTTCAAGCAAATAATCTCCTAATGAGAAATTTAATTCATTAACATTTATTCCAAAATTTGTAGAAAGATTCAGCTGTGGATCAGTATCTATTGCTAAAGTTTTTAATCCCTGCTTTGCAAAATAATGTGCCAAATTAAAAACCGTTGTTGTTTTACCACAGCCACCTTTATTATTAACAATTGCTATTTTTTTCATAATATCCTCCCTAAAATACATTCTTTATTACTTTCAGTATAACATTATTTATAAAAAAATCAATTTTTTTAATTTGTCAGTCATGACTGACAAACCTTTTTTTAATCTTGCACTGGTTTTTACGCTTATTATTTCTACTTTTAAACTTATTTGAAATATCTTCTTCAATATAATTCTCTACACTGAATTTTGAAAAATCACTTATTAATAATTTTGATATTTCTATTATTTCAATCCTAGTATTTTGGTTGTTCTATTATTATTTTTTTGCTAACATCTGTCAAATTAGTTTTCTTTATCATTTCCCAATATTTTTATTAAACTACCAATCTCTTTTTACTCATTTTTTATCAAGCATTCACCAATTTTTTCATAAACAGTTATTGTTTCTAAAAAATTAATGTCTTTTGCATAAGGATTACTCTTGATGTATTTTTCCCATAAGGTTTTTGTTGTTTGGCTAATTTTAAATAAATCTACTATCTCTTTATATTGACTAATTGATTTTATAGAATTTCTATATTCACTTGTTCTTTCTATTGATTTTCTTAATATATTTTTATCAATTTTATCTTTATAGAGATGATATAGCATGTATAAATCATAAAAATCTCTTGCTCTTGTAGTTGTAATATTTCTACTTGAAATAGTCTCAAACTTTTCTGCAATAACAGATTCTATTGTATAAGTCATAACGGGTATTGTTCCTGACTCTAATATTTTAGAGTAAAAATATTTCATTTCTCTTGGAGTGATAATATCTCCAGTTGTTATATCTATATTCAAAACAGCATTAATTTTTCCAAAAGTACAAGAAATTTTTGCACAAAAATCTTCATACACATCTTTCTGTCTGATTGGTATTAATTTTACCAATTTGTAATTAATATCAGCATCTATTTCAATCTCTAGTATTTCTTTTAGAATTTTTGATATAGTTTTTTCATTTACTGGAATTCCTTTAATCGTAGTATCCATATCCATTGTACTACGCATATTTATTCCAATAAGTGAAGAAATGAGAAGACCACCTTTTAATATGAAATTTTTATTATACCTTGATTTTGATAATTTTTCTAAAACACCTTCAAACAAACACATCTGAAGCAAAGAATTTGGATTTACGCCTGTTTTTTTTGATATATTTCTAATAGCTCCTTTTATTTGTTCCGATGTTTTCATAATAGTACCTCCGTATATTGTTTCAGCTGTTCTTCCATATTCATATAAATAGCGTATTTAGATATTTTTAATAAATCTTTATCATTACCTTTAAAATATAACTTCATAGCTTCGCTGAATACATTGATGTCCACTTTATTCTTATTTTTGATAAGATCTAATATTGTCCTTTCTTTATCATAAATAAAAATTTTTCTGCCAAAAGGATTTTTTATGCATATCTTACCAATATTGTAATAATTTTTTTTGCTGTACTTAAAAACAATATTGTCCTTTACTAACTTAACTCTACTTACATTATCTCCAACTGGAACAGTCATTACATAAATGAGCGGCATTCTAGTAGACAAACCTTGCAAATAAGCCGCTGTTTCATGAGAAAAAATACCTTTCGGAACTCTATGAGAAAAATAAATATATTCATCTATTTCTTCATTTGGAAGTCCATATAATCCATTCGCTATTTTTATAATCTCTTTTTTTTCAGTTAATTTTTTCAATACATCTTTGTGAATACCAAATTTCAAAACTTGTTTAGTAGTAATAATACCGTTATTTTTAGTGATTTCTTTTAATAAAATTTCCTTTTGATCCATTCATATCACCGCCTTTTTGTTCTTATATTATATAATTTATAAGAATAAAAATCAACGAATAGTAAATTCTTGAAAAATAATAATATTTTGCATATTTATTATTGATTCCACCATTTATACACAGTCATTTCTGACAATCCAGCATCTCTGATGCACTATGCCTTTTTCCATCAGTTTTTTTTATTCACGATCGCTATCTTTTTCATGTTCTTTCACCTCTTATTCTAAAATACTATTAAGCTTTATGATTTTGCTATTGATGTCGCTAAAACTTAGATTTGTGTATATAAGCGTATTATTGATATTCTTGTGTCCTAAAACTTTTTTCAGTTCCACAAGCGATAATCCCGCATTCAGAAGATGCACAGCACGGCTATGCCTAAATACATGAGTATGTGCGTATTTCTTATCTATTCCAAGTGCTTCAAAGAGCTGCTTCATATATCTGTTTGTATGATTTTCCGACGCTCTTCCTTTTTTTGAATTTCTTGCAATGTAATCTTTTCCCGTCAGTCCTAATTGAACCTGCTGCTCCAGCAATAATGCATATAACTGTGGCGATATAACAATTTCCTTATAATCTTTCATTTTCTGCTTGGAGTTGTTTAATCTTGCAATGACTAAATTTTTCCCCTTATAATTAATTTTTTTAATATCGCTGTATTTCAAGTTTAGGACTTCATTGATTCTAGCTCCTAGTTCATAAAGCAATGAAAATACCACTTTATAGCAAGGCTTTGCATTTTCAATAACTCTTTTTACATCAGATTCTGTCAGATATTTCACTTTTTCTTCTTTTTCTTCATCCGGAAGAATAATATCATTTTGGTCTGGTATAATAATATCGTTCATAACTTTCCCCTTCTTCAATGTATTAATTTTTCAAAAACATTCTTTACTGATATAATTATACAACATTTTTTTAAAAAAACAAGTGAGAAAACGAGGAAAATAAAGAAAAAGGTATGAAACCGGCCCCGGTTCCACACCTTTACTTAAACCTATTTATAGACAGCTTTCACTTCTTTTCCATGAGATGCAATCCCAATCTTCAATCCCTACGGGAACAGCTTTTTTTCTCATAAAATCACTTCCTTTGTCTTTATTCTTTCAATAAATTTTCTGCAATCTCTTTTAAATTTTCATCAATCTCATCATCGCTAAAATCAAAAATTATTTCTAATTGATCTAATATTTTTTCTTCTTCTCTATTCTGTTCTTCATTTCTTTTGTCAAAGAAGTATCATTATTTCTAGTACCATTTTTAGTATATTCTTTTAAAAAAGCATTATTTTTTGACATATAGTCTTTTATCATTTCTATCTTTTCTGAAATTTTCTCTCTAAGAGATAATTCTTTTTTTTCTTCGGTTTTTGAAACACCTAAAAATTTAGGAGGATATGTGGAAATTTTAACTTCTTTTTTCTTATTTTCAGTTTTAGTTTTATTATCTTCATTTTTTTTCATTTTCTCTGCTTCTTCAAGTTTTTCTTTTGAATCCTTTAAAAATCTAAATTCAAACCCAATAACTCTACTTCTTCCTCGACCGCCAGTAAATCCATATTTCTTCTTAATTTGCAAATTATATTTTTCCCCTAATTCTTTTTTTATTGGCTTTAGAACCCAAGTATCTATATCGATCATTCTATATGTTGCAGGAATATCAAGTAGATGTTTGAAATTTTCAAGGCTACAATTCCAAAATCCTGTATTTTTAAATTGTTTCATCCTACGGTAAAATTCTTTTGTATAACTCGATTTTAAATTCACAAATTCTTCTAATTCAAATCTAGTCCATTCTTTATTAAAATCATTAAGTAAAAATCTAAAGTCTTCATTCAATGAAATCATTAATATTTGTTCATCTAACTTTATTTTAAAAGTCTTAAAAATTGCCATTTGTACAATCGTATTATTTTCTCTATATGTATAATTTAATGACAATAATTTTTTATTAACATTCATAATAGTATTTGCAAACTCTTTTACTGTCATATTTTTTTCCAACATTATTAATTTTTTCAGTTCATAAAATGAATATTCAAGAATATTAGTCTCCTTTTCTCTAAGTTTATGAAAAATTATCATTAACAAATTTAATTCCTCAGAAGTAAACCTTCTTAATGCTTGATTATTAAAATCATTATCATACTTTACAATTTCACTTCCCATTACATTCTCCTCCATTCTATATTTAAATAATACCATATTTAAAACAAGAAATCAATAAAAAACTTGTTTTTATATTCCCAAAAACTTGTTTTTATATTCCCAAAAACTTGTTTTTATATTCCCAAAAACTTGTTTTAAATTCCCAAAAACTTGTTTTAAATTCCCAAAAACTTGTTTTTATACTCCCAAAAACTTGTTTTTAATAGTTATAAAACTCAGTATTTATGCTGTGTTGCGGGTACCTAAAAGAATATAAAATATTTTAAAAGACTTAAAAGTCTTTTAAAAATATTTTATTTAAAAAGAATGTAAATTAAAAACATCATTTTTATAAAATGATATTTTTAATTTGTAAAAAGTCGTTTTTAATAATTGGAATGTCAATATTCATCAATATTTATATTATTTCTCTATACACATTTCTACTTGTTACAAAAAGTCTCCTTATCATTTCTTATCAACTCAACAAATTTGAAAAGCAAAGATATATTCTATAAATATAAACCTTTTTAAGAAACCTTATCACTTTAATCAACCTTTTCTTATGGAACTTTGATTCTTTTATATTTAAACAAAAGACTTTTTGTATCAATAAAACGGAATAAAAGCAACTAAAATTTATGTCTATTATTAAAATATAACTAACTTTTGATTTAGATACAAAAAATATGCAAAAAAATTTTTAAAAAAGTTTAAAAAATCTATTGACTACTTATTTAATACGTGTTATACTTATTTTGTAAGTTAAAAAGTATATAATAAATAAAATTTAAAAATATTAATGTGTTAAAATCAGTATTTAGTATAGGAAGTCAAATAGTTTGACAAAAATAGAAATTTTATTAGGTTAAAACCTAATAAAAAATTTTCTTAAAATTCATTACTACGTGTTTAAGAAGTATAAGATGGTAAAAAAGATATTGATATAAATTTTGATTTATGAATAAAAATAGAAAATATTAAGAATGGAGAAATATTATGGATATACTAGATAGATTATTGCAAGATGCAAATATTACAAAAGGAATTGTGACAGATACTGTAGATAAATATTGATTTATTTGGATATAGATGACCCAAAAAACGAAGAAATTTAGAAGAAATAACCGTAAAAAGTTCTGCATACGTATTAAATATGATTTATAACTTAAGTTGTAAATGATTAAATATTATTGAATTTACATTAAAAATTTATATTATGATATATTTGTTGTAATAATGTTTTACTGGTCAAGATTTAATAAATAAAATTTTTTACATGCATTGAGGATATATTAAAATTTGAAAATAAGAGATATTTACAGATTTTATTTTTTAGTTAAAAAAAGTTATAAAAATTTTAAAGAAAGTATTGACTACGTCTTTAAAATGTGGTATACTAATAATGTGATAAGGGACTTCACTGATAGATTATTATATTTTTTATCTTAAATATGATTTACAAATGAAGAGGTTTTTACGTTATTCACGTAAATTATTTTTTAGGAGGTTCCGTAATGGACGCAAAAAGAATATGTAAAATAATTGTAAAAATCGGTGGAGAGTTAGTGAGAACAAAAGGTAGTCATAGACAATATAGATTACCAAATGGAAATCTAGTAACAGTACCTTATCCAAAAAAAGATATTCCAATGGGAACATTGAGAAGTATTGAAAGACAAGCAGGGATTACATTCTAATCCCTTGCTTATACTTCTATCTTTTAAAATAATAAAAGTTAGTGATAAGCTAATTTTTTTTCTTAAAAAACAATAACACGTATTTAATACGAATGAGGAGATAAAATGTTAAAAAGAGATGTAATATATCCAGCAGTGATAACAAAAGAAGACGGCGTATACTATATTGGACTTGTGGATTTTGATAAGTTGGAAAATGGAGATGTAAATTATTATTCAACATATTCTGAAGATTTTGAGAAAGTAGGTACTGTAATTAGAGAAGCTTTAGTTTTGCACTTGGCAGATTTGTTAGATATGAGAAAAAAATTTCCTGAACCATCAAAATTAGAAGATATAAAATTAAAGGAAAATCAATCTGTTTATGTAATTTCAGTAGATCCGTTTTATGAAGCAGCAAAAGTAACAAATATTTTGAAAAAGAAAACAGTAAATATACCAGCTTGGTTAGATATAGTAGCTCAAGAGAAAAAAATTAATTTTTCACAATTATTACAAAAAGCATTAAAAAAAGAATTGGGAATTGAGTAGTGTACTTAATTTGGATTCATAATTTTATGTTAATTAATAAAGTTTTAGAAATACTCGAATAATTTTAATATTGTATATTTTTTCAATTTTTAATTATTTGAGTATATTTAATATAAATTTTAGAAAGTGGGTAAAATATGAAAGTAACTAAAATTGATGGTTTATCTCATAAAAAATTTGAAGATGAAGGAAAACTTGTAAAATTTAGAAATAATAAAAATATAAATGAAATAAAAGAAAGACTAAAGAAACTAAAGGAATTAAAATTAGATAATTATATAAAAAATCCTGAAAATGTAAAAAATAAAGATAAAGATGCAGAGAAAGAAACTAAAATTAGAAGAACTAATTTAAAAAAATATTTTTCAGAAATAATTTTAAGAAAAGAAGATGAAAAATATATACTAAAAAAGACAAAAAAATTTAAGGATATTAATCAAGAAATAGATTATTATGATGTAAAAAGTAAGAAAAACCAACAAGAAATCTTTGATGTATTAAAAGAAATACTAGAATTAAAAATAAAGGAAACTGAGAAAGAAGAAATTATAACTTTTGATTCAGAAAAGTTGAAAAAAGTATTTGGAGAAGACTTTGTTAAGAAAGAAGCAAAAATAAAAGCAATAGAAAAATCATTGAAAATAAATAAAGCTAATTATAAAAAAGACTCTATCAAGATAGGAGATGATAAATATAGTAATGTGAAAGGTGAAAATAAAAGAAGCCGTGTTTATGAATATTATAAAAAATCTGAAACTCATGAAAAATTTAGAAAAAATATAATAGAAGCATTTGAAAAATTATATACCGAAGAAAATATAAAAGAATTATATTCAAAGATAGAAGAAGTTTTTAAAAAAACACATTTAAAATCAATTGTACGAGAATTTTATCAAAATGAAATAATTGGAGAAAGTGAATTTTCTAAAAAAGATGAAAATGGAAAATCAATTTTATATAATCAAATAGAAGATTCGATAAAAAAAGATGAAAATTTTGTTGAATTTTTAGAAAACATAGAAAATTTACAATTAAAAGAATTAACAAAATCACAAATTTTTTATAAATATTTTTTAGAAAATGAAGAATTAGATGATGAGAATATAAAAAATGTATTTTGCTATTTTGTAGAAATAGAAGTAAATAATTTATTGAGAGTAAATGTTTATAAAGCGAGTAAAATTTATCAAAATAAAATAAAAAATATTTTTGGATATAATAAATTAAAAAAATTAATTGTATATAAACTTGAAAATAAATTAAATAATTATGTTAGAAATTGTGGGAAATATAATTATCATATGGAAAATGGGGATATAGCAACGAGCGATATTAATATGAGAAATAGACAGACAGAAGCCTTTTTGAGAAGTATTATAGGTGTTTCATCCTTTGGATATTTTTCACTAAGAAATATTCTTGGAGTTAATGATGACGATTTTTATGAAACAGAAGAAGATTTAACTAAAAAGGAAAGAAGAAATTTAGAAAAAGCAAAAGAAGATATTACGATTAAAAATACATTTGACGAAGTTGTAGTTAAAAGTTTTCAAAAGAAAGGAATTTACAACATAAAAGAAAATTTAAAAATGTTTTATGGAGATAGTTTTGATAATGCTGATAAAGATGAATTAAAACAATTTTTTGTAAATATGCTTAATGCAATAACAAGTATCAGGCATAGAGTAGTTCATTATAATATGAATACGAATTCTGAAAATATATTTAATTTTTCTGGTATTGAAGTTTCAAAGCTGCTAAAAAGTATTTTTGAAAAAGAAACAGACAAAAGAGAATTGAAACTTAAGATATTTAGACAATTAAATAGTGCTGGTGTTTTTGATTATTGGGAAAATAGGAAAATAGATAAGTATTTAGAAAATATAGAATTTAAATTTGTAAATAAGAATATTCCTTTTGTTCCATCATTTACAAAATTATATAATAGAATAGATAATTTAAAAGGAAATAATGCTTTAAATTTAGGATATATTAATATTCCAAAAAGAAAAGAAGCTAGAGATTCACAAATTTATTTATTAAAGAATATTTATTATGGAGAATTTGTTGAAAAATTTGTTAATAATAATGATAATTTTGAAAAAATATTTAAAGAAATTATTGAAATAAATAAAAAGGCTGGAACAAATACGAAAACAAAATTTTATAAACTAGAAAAATTTGAAACACTAAAAGCAAATACACCAACAGAATATCTTGAAAAATTACAAAGTTTACATGAAATTAGTTATGATAAAGAAAAAATAGAAGAAGATAAAGATATATATGTTGATTTTGTGCAAAAGATATTTTTAAAAGGATTTGTTAATTACTTGAAAAAATTAGATTCTTTGAAATCATTAAATTTATTGAATTTAAAAAAAGATGAAGTAATAACTGATAAAAAAAGTTTTTATGATGAAAAATTAAAATTATGGGAAAATAGTGGAAGTAATTTATCTAAAATGCCAAAAGAAATATATGATTATATAAAAAAAATTAAAATAAATAAAATAAACTATAGTGATAGAATGAGTATTTTTTATTTGCTTCTAAAACTTATTGATTATAGAGAATTAACTAACTTAAGAGGAAATCTAGAAAAATATGAGAGTATGAATAAAAATGAAATTTATTCAGAAGAATTAACTATAATTAATTTAGTAAATTTAGATAATAATAAAGTGCGAACTAATTTTAGTCTCGAAGCTGAAGATATAGGAAAATTTTTAAAAACTGAAACTTCAATAAGAAATATTAATCAATTAAATAATTTTAGTGAAATATTTGCTGATGGAGAAAATGTTATAAAACATAGATCTTTTTACAATATTAAAAAATATGGTATTTTAGATTTACTTGAAAAAATTGTGGATAAAGCTGATTTAAAGATTACAAAAGAAGAAATAAAAAAATATGAAAATTTACAAAATGAATTAAAAAGAAATGATTTTTATAAAATTCAAGAACGTATTCATAGAAATTACAATCAAAAACCATTTTTAATTAAAAACAATGAAAAAGATTTTAATGATTATAAAAAAGCTATTGAAAATATACAAAATTATACTCAATTAAAAAATAAGATTGAATTTAATGATTTGAATTTATTGCAGAGTTTGTTATTTAGAATATTACACAGACTTGCAGGATATACTTCACTTTGGGAAAGAGATTTACAATTTAAATTAAAAGGAGAGTATCCTGAAAATAAATATATTGATGAAATATTTAATTTTGATAATAGTAAAAATAAAATATATAATGAAAAAAATGAGAGAGGTGGTTCAATAGTATCTAAATATGGTTATTTCTTAGCAGAAAAAGATGGAGAAATACAAGAAAGTAGAGCAAGAGACAAAAAGAAAAAGAAAATAATAAAAAAAGAAGGATTAGAAATAAGAAATTATATAGCTCACTTTAATTATATTCCTGATGCAACAAAATCTATTTTAGAAATACTTGAAGAATTGAGAGAATTACTAAAATATGACAGGAAACTAAAAAATGCAGTAATGAAATCTATAAAAGATATTTTTAGGGAATATGGATTTATTGTAGAATTTACAATATCTCATACAAAAAATGGTAAAGAAATAAAAGTTTGTAGTGTTAAATCAGAAAAAATAAAACATTTGAAAAATAATGAATTAATAACGACAAGAAATTCAGAAGACTTATGTGATCTTGTAAAAATAATGTTAGAATATAAGGAATTGCAAAAATAAAAAATTACATTATGCTTGGTATAAATTCAGTTGTTTTTAGTTTTGGCTTTTTCTTTCAATATAGTTTTTCTAGGGTTTTAAATAAAGTAAATTTTATCAGACGAATCTATTTTTTTAAAAAATTAAAGAGAGAAAATAAATCTTTAAGATTTTGATTTATGATAAATTTATGATAAAATATAAATAAGAGGTTATCTATATCAAAAAATTAAGATAAAAAGTTAGTAATATAATAATATCTCATTTAATATTTTGGATGGGATATAGATAACCCCAAAAACGAAGGGGACTAAAACCCTATTAAATATTCTAAATCTATCAATAATTTGATATAGATAACCCCAAAAACGAAGGGGACTAAAACCAAATAAATCTTCAGTACATTCGACTTTATTGATATAGATAACCCCAAAAACGAAGGGGACTAAAACTCCACTACTTCTTTCGGTGTGTAAGTGTTTTGGATATAGATAACCCCAAAAACGAAGGGGACTAAAACGAAAATATAACTTCTAAAGTTTTATTCAACTTGATATAGATAACCCCAAAAACGAAGGGGACTAAAACTCATCTTGTTCTGAGAAGTTAATATCTGTTTTGATATAGATAACCCCAAAAACGAAGGGGACTAAAACCCTAACATTTTATTCATCTCCTATCCGATATAGATAACCCCAAAAATAAGTTTTTTATTTAAAAAATAGAATATAGATAGAAAAAATTTTTAAAAAAGTTAAAAAAAAACATTGACTACTAACTAAATACGTGCTATAATTGTTTTGTAAGTGAAAGAAGTAAAATAAATAAAATTTGGAAGTATTAATATGTTATTATTAGGTGACCTAGTATTAAGTGATGTATTGATAGATTAGATTAGTTATAGAAATAGAAATTTTATTAGGTTAAGACCTAATAAAAAATTTTCTTAAAACCAAAAAATACGTATCAAAAACGTATTAGAAAGGAGGTCTCAAGATGGGAGACGTAAATATTGATATAGATTTTAACTTTTAGTTGAATAAAAACTTTGAAAGATAAGCAGGGATTAAAATTTTAATCCCTTGCTTATACTTCTATATTTTTAGTACAAAGTACTAGAAGTAAACTAATTTTTTTAAGATTAAATAATAGTTTTTGAATAAGGAATGAGATAAAATGTCAAAAAGAGATATAATGTATCCAGCAGTAATAACAAAAAAAGATAAGACGTATTATGTTGGACTTGTGGATTTTGATAAATTGGAAAATGGGAATATAGATTATTATGCGACATATTCTGAAAATTTAGAAAGAGTAGGTACTGCAATTAGAGAAGCTTTAGTTTTGCATTTAGCAGATTTATGGAATATGGGGAAAAATTTTCCTGAACCATCAAGATTAGAAGATGTAAAATTAAAAGAAAATCAATTTATTTATGTAATTTCAGTAGATCCATTTTATGAAATAGCAAAAGTAACAAATGTTTTAAAAAAGAAAACATTAAATATACCAGCTTGGTTAGATATAGTAGCTCAAGAAAAAAGAATTAATTTTTCGCAATTATTACAGAAAGCATTGAAAGAAGAATTAGGAATCGAATAGTTTTTATTTAATTTAAATCTATTATAAAAAAGGAGACCAATTATGTCTAGTGTTGTTCATATTACAAATGCAAATGAACTATCAATTTCAAATAATCAACTTGTGATGTCAAATATTGGAATAGAAGATGTCAAACAAGTTAATAAGATTTCATTAAAAGATATTTTGGCAATAATTATTGAGAATTGTAGATGTAAAATTACAGGAATATTACAGCTAAGATTAAGCGAAAAAAATATTCCATTAATAATATGCAATGAAAAGCATCAACCGGTACTTCATTCGTTAGGTTTGTATAATCATTTTCAAGTAACGATGAGAATAAATGAACAAGTAAATTGGCTAGATAAGAAAAAAAATAAACTTTGGTCTGAAATAGCAGCAAAAAAAATAAAAAATCAAAGAACTTTATTACAATTTTTGGATAAATCAAAAGATGTAGTATCAAAATTAGAAATGTATGAAAAAAATATTTTGATAGAAGGGAAAGAAGCAGAACATCAAGAAGCCATTGCAGCAAGAATATATTTTCAAGAATTATTTGGAAAAAAATTTAAAAGATTTGATGATGATGGAATAAATTCAGCATTAAATTATGGTTATGCACTTTTAAGAAGCTTGATCTCTTCAAAAATTGTTGCAAAAGGATTTCATCCAAGTTTAGGATTTCATCATAAATCTCAATTTAATAATTATAATTTTTCAGATGATATTATTGAAATCTTTAGACCAATGGTAGATTATGTTGTTTACTTTAATCAAAAAGAAGAAACTGAATTAAGTAAAGAACTAAGACAAAAATTATTGTTAGCATTAACTCAAAAAGTTTATTGGAAAAATAAAAAATATGAATTATCACAGGTAATTGATTATTTTTTAGATAATATCAGAAATTATTTTATTGATAAAAATGTAGAAATTGAAATACCTGAATTAAGGATTGATGCATATGAATATTAATTATGTTGGAATCCTAATGTATGACTTTCCTATGAAAACTGGAGAGGAGAGAAAAGAGTACACGATTTTTAGAAAAGAAATAGTAAAAAGAGGATACTATCAAATACAAAAATCAATTTATATTATAACAACAAGTACAAAAGAGAAATTAAGGATTATTGAAAAACAATTATCAATGTTAGTTCCAAAAAATTCATCTGTTAGATCCTTAACCTTAACAGATATTCAATTTAATAAAATGAAAGTTTTATCAGGTAAATTGACTTTTGGAGAAAATATATTAAAAAAAGAAAATCGGATTTTAGAGTATTGATTATTAAAAAATTTATGATAAAATATAAATAAGAGGTTATCTATATCGAAAAAAACTAAGATAAAAAATAATATAAATATCTCATTTAATATTTTGGATGGGATATAGATAACCCCAAAAACAAAGGGGACTAAAACTAAACCGGCTAATTTCCAGAAGTACACAGAAGGATATAGATAACCCCAAAAACAAAGGGGACTAAAACCCGTTGAGAACGTTATTAAGTGGTTATTTCGGATATAGATAACCCCAAAAACAAAGGGGACTAAAACCCTGAATTTAATTATATTAGGATTGTCTACTCGATATAGATAACCCCAAAAACAAAGGGGACTAAAACCCGTTGAGATCGTTATTAAGTGGTTATTTCGGATATAGATAACCCCAAAAACAAAGGGGACTAAAACCTCATTAAGACCATCTCCTTTTTTATCAGGATTGATATAGATAACCCCAAAAACGAAGGGGACTAAAACTAACGATTCCTCTCGTTTGATTCATTAGTGAGATATAGATAACCCCAAAAATGAAGGGGGGCTAGAACTTCAATTTATGTCATAAAATGTAAGATGAATGGAATTAAAACTCCTGTGACCTAATATCATTTAGATCACAAGTGATGTAGATGATTAAAAAAACATATATAAAATTTTTAAAAATTTTCTTTAAAGGTATTGACTACGTGTGAAAAATATGATATACTTGTTTTGTAAGTTAGAAAAAATAAAATTATGGAGGTATTAATATGTTAAAATTAGTGTTAGGTGGATTAGTATTGGCAGGAGCTGTAGTAGATTTAGTAGAAAAATTAGATGAGTTATAAGAAGTAAGATTTTATTAGGTTAAAGCCTAATAAAAAATTTTCTTAAAATCAAATAGTACGTATTAAAAACGTATACGAAAGGAGGTCTAAAGATGGGAGACGTAAATATTGATATAGATTTTAACTTTTAGGTAAATTTATTAATTTAGTTTTTTGATTAAAAAAGTAGGAGACTAAAAATCTTCTACTTCTTTTATTTAAAAAAGTGAAATTGTAAATAGTTGTCAAATGAAGTATCCCCAAAACTTTGGACAATAAAATAGAAAACTAGTTTTCTTAACGTAAATTCTAAAATATAATACTGCATTTTCTATTTTGAATTAATCGTTATTGTAAAAAACGGCAGTTATTTTTTCCTATATTGCATTGTATAAATTTAAATATTTAAAACAACTTTTTACTCAACAAATTTTATAAGTAAAAAAAATAAAACAATATTGATAAGAGTATCCAAAAAAATATATAATTTTTGAGAGTATAAATTTTTTTCATAAATTCCAAAATTATATATGGACACTCCCTTTTTTATTTATTTTTCCAAAAATTTTGAAATTAAATTTTTAACTTTTTCATTAAATTCTTTACTTAAAAATTTGATAGAAATAGTAACTCAACCAGGGACTTTGAGAGTTTTAGAAAAAATAGGAGTAAAAAATAATGATGGTTTAGAAATAAACAAGTGGTATCCAAATATGGAGAAAACATTTACAGGATGGGAAAAATTTGGACGTGTTCAATTTGAAGAGGAAAAAAGTCAAATAACTATAACTTTAGGTAAAGGTAGTGGTTTAGAGATATTTAATCAACGGATTAAACAGATAAACGTTAAACAAGGAGATATTCATAATGGAAAAAATAAATGATTTTAATGAAGCTAAAAATTTGCTAGAAAAATATTTAGATAAAAAAATATCAATAAATAAATTAAAAAAAAATTATTTTATTGATGATATAAAATTTATAAAAGAAGAACTAGAAAAAGCCTATTTATTTAAAGATAAAACAAAATCAGATATTTTATTTTGGTTAATATTTACATTTGATTTGTATTCTGAGGAGTTCATAAATATCTTATGTAAGATTTCAAGAATGGCATTGGAGACATGAGGATATTGCTATTTACTTCATGGAAATGGAGTTACCGTCTACGGTAGAATGTCTTTATGAATTAGCAATTTCAGATTTTAAAAAATATCGTGATGACGAATACTGTCAATTAGTTGAAAAATGTTGCTATGCTTTAGGAGCAATTAGAACGGAAGAGGCAAAAGAAAAACTTAAAT